>NZ_CP084702.1:0-21906 GCF_020510245.1 Oenococcus oeni
ATGGCTCAAGACTCATTTAAGTTCTACAAAGCAGATAGCGTTTACGGTAATCTCTTTTTCCAATTTCCAAAAGTATTAATGTACGGTAGCCAATATTCCAAATTAAGTAGTGATACCAAACTAGCTTACATGGTGTTAAAGGATCGGCTCGAATATTCTCTCAAGAATCACCTAGTAGACGAAGAGAATCATGTATATTTTATATTTACTAACGAGGAACTAAAGAGCTTATTCAATTGTTCTAACACCAAAGTTGCTAAAATTAAGAAGGAGCTTGAGGCCGCTCATCTTTTACTTCAAAAGCGGATGGGTTTTCAGCCTAGTGCTGGTCGTCAATTACCAAACCGTCTATATTTAGCTGACCTGTCCGTTAATCCACAAGATCGTTATTTACGCTCACAAGAAACTAGTGAAACAGCGCAAACCCTTGATAAAAGCAGACTTCCGAAAATCAGAAGTCAGTATGAGACCGCTCAAAGCCTTGATAACAAAAGACTTCCGAAAATCAGAAGTCAGTATGAGTTCGCTACTAACGAGTCTCAAACCCTTGATAAAAGCAGACTTCCGAAAATCGGTCACAATCTATATAAAGACTCTAAAAACATAGATACTAATAGATACAATATAGATACTCAAAAGTTGGACTTTTCCACAGCCCATTTCTCACCAGCAGAAATTCAAAAACAAAACCAGGATTTGGTGAACCATGCTAATGATTTCTTAACTGATGAAGACAGTGGCTTACCGGTTTTCTTAGAACCAGAAGCTGTGCAACTACTTAGTTTTTGGTGCCGTACCCCACAACAAATGCGGCGCTTCATTGGCATTATCTTAAATGCTAAGTACCGAGTTGAGAAAGATCACAAAGATATTGGCGTCATAATCCCACTTGATGATGAAGAACTTAAACCGCTAATGACTAAAGCCTTGAGACGCTACTTTAACGTCCTAAGAAGTAATGAGAAGCACATCAAGAACGTGGAAAATTACCTGTACGGCACCATGCAAAACCTATTTGGCGTTTGGTGGAATAAACAAGCGGCTAGAGAATACGCGGCCAAACACCCCGAAGAAGAAAAGCCGGCCGACAACGACAACAGTGGGTTGTACTACTAGTCCTAAAAGGCTACAAAATCCTTTCTAAGCGGTTTTAAGACTTACTAACCCTTTTTTATGTTTAAGCTAGATTTAACTGGCTTAAGCATAATAACAGGGGCTTTTAATTAAGTGTCAGAGCTAACCAGGCTAACCAGCTCAAAAGTTCAGCCTTTAGATCAACGCCAAGCTCAAGTGATTTGAGGCCAGGGCTTTATCTATTGATAAGGTACTCAAAAGGTAGTATAATGGTGGTAGCGAAAGAAAGAAGATGAGACAATCATGGCAGTTAAGGAAAAGAAACGGGTCCAAGTCAAGATTGATAAAGATTTGGCCGATGATACCGAAGCAGTTTTAAGCGAATTGGGCTTAAATCCAACCACGGCCATTAACATGTTTTACAAGCGGATTGTTGCTAATGGTGCTTTACCTTTTAATGCGTCTTTAAGCGAAGAAGAAAGAGCTAATTTACGCTTTTTAAAGGCGACCGAAGGGACACCAGTCACCGAGTTCAAAGACGCTAAAGAGGTCGCTGATTGGCTCAACGATCCAGATGAGGACTAATGACTTAGTCAGCCTGTACGTTAGTTTTGTAGAAACTAACGGTGGCAAGTCTCGGCCAGTTTTAATTCGTCGGGTATCAGAACAGACGGTCGAGGCTTTTAAAATTACTAGTCAGTATGAAAAGAAGTCGGCTTATATCAAGCAACAATATTATCCGATTCAAGATTGGCAATCCGCTGGGTTGAAGAAACCTTCCTGGGTCGATCTTGGTAATATTTATCGCTTTCCCAAAGCCGGTTTAAACTTTAAAGAAATCGGTCATTTAAGTAAGTTAGATCAAAATAAAATTTCAGACTTTACGCTTGACCTAAAATCAAAAATAAGAGGTAAGGGTCAAAAGATAATTCAACAGCGATCAAGTAAAAGGAAGCACAAAGAAAGTAAAGCAGAGCTTACACAAAGAATTCAAAAACAGTTAAAAGACTTTGCTAAACACAATCCAGAAATTAAGCCAAAAAACAATCCTGAAAATAAAAACGATCGGCCTAGTTATTAGGTTGATCGTTTTTTAATTTATCCGGTTTATGGGCGTTAACATAGTCAGCAAATGTTTTTAAAAGTTCTTCGGTTTGTTCGACCGAGAGGTTATTAGCTTGAAAGTACTTTTCTAATAAAGCCCCTTTTTGAATTAATCGGCGAGAACGGGCTTTGCGGGCTTGCCGATTTTCATAGTATTTAGATTGTCGTAATTTAAAATCTTCCCGATCAATTTTTTGTTTTAAACGCGCTTGCTGCTCGGCTAGTTTTTCATATTGATTAGACATGGAATTTCCCCATCTCGTATGGCTAATGATCTACGGACTTTACCTTTAAAAATTCAGAAAATTGCTTGGCTAAAAGCTTAATCTGATCGTTAGACAAATTAGCATAATCTAAATTGGCTTGACTGATGATTTGTTTACCTAGACGTTGTTCAATCTTATTTTTTTCGTCCTTAATTTTTTGATTAAGGGCTTTTAATTTAGCTTCTTGTTTTTCTAAGTTACTTTGAGACATAACGATCCCTCCAATCATATTAGAAATAATCACCGACACTATATCATAAGGGAAACGTTAAGTCAAAGTATAAAAATTGAAATAGCGAAGCGGAAGGCATACACTAAAAGTAAATTCAGGAGAATCAGAAGACCGAGTGAAACGAGGTCAATGCGCACTTATACACAACAACTAAAATTGGTTGTGTTATTGTGCTAAACACTTGTATTAGAAGTCGCCGTTGGCGACAACAAAATCAAACCCATAAACCCAAAGAAAGGTGGTGACCGACATGGCAATTTTTCACATGAGCTTTAGTAATATTAGTGCTGGAAAAGGAAGAAGTGCAATTGCTGGAGCAAGTTATCGAAGTGGCGAAAAATTATTCGATCAAAAAGAAGGTAGAAGTTATTTTTATGCTCGGTCGGTTATGCCAGAAAGCTTTATTTTAACACCAAAGAATGCGCCAGAATGGGCGAATGATAGAGAGAAATTATGGAACGAAGTTGAAAGAAAAGACCGTCGAGCAAACTCACGGTACGCTAAAGAGTTTAACGTGGCTCTACCAGTTGAATTAAGTGAAGATGAACAGAAAGAATTATTGACAAAATATGTACAAGAAGATTTTGTTGATGAAGGTATGGTTGCCGATGTGGCAATTCATAGAGATCACCCAGATAATCCGCACGCTCATGTGATGTTAACTAACCGTCCATTTAACCCAGACGGAACGTGGGGATTAAAAAGTAAACGAGAAAACATATTAGACGAAAATGGGAACAAGACTTATACAGGAAATAGTCGTTTCCCAAGATCAAGAAAGGTGTGGTTAGTTGATTGGGATAAAAAAGAAAAAATCAATCAATGGCGGCACAATTGGGCGGTTAGTGTAAATCAAGTTTTAGAGCAAAAAAATATTCCCGATCGGATCAGCGAAAAATCATTTGTGGAACAGGGAATAGCTGACACACCAATGCAACATGAGGGAATCAATAGCAAACGGCATGAAAGAAAAGCATTTAACCAACAAGTTAAGAACTATCGCAAGGCCAAAGCCAGTTATAAAAACAACCAAGAAAAAGTAATCAATAGAGGTCATTTAGATAGCCTAAGTGAACACTTATCGTTTAATGAAAAACGGGTAGTTAAAGAGTTAAGCCATGAACTGAAAACTTATATCAGTTTGGAGAACTTAGATGATAAACGGCGCATGCTATTTAATTGGAAAAACAGCACCTTAATTAAACATGCGGTTGGTGAAGATGTGACTAAACAATTATTGACAATTAACCAACAAGAAAGCTCACTCAAAAAAGCAGATGAACTCTTAAATAAAGTGGTCGATCGCACGACGAAAAAACTTTATCCAGAGCTTAATTTTGAACAGACCACGCAAGCTGAAAGACGAGAATTAATTAAGGAAACCGATAGCGAACAGACAGTTTTCAAGGGTAGTGAATTAAACGAACGTTTAATGAATATTCGTGATGATTTGTTGACGCAACAATTATTGACCTTTACTAAGCGGCCATACGTTGGTTTTAAGTTATTAATGCAACAAGAAAAGGAAGTCAAAATCGAGCTTAAATATACGCTGATGATTCATGATGATAGCTTAGAAAGTCTAGAACACGTTGATCAAGGTCTACTAGAAAAGTATTCACCAACCGAGCAGCAAAAGATTACTCGCGCAGTCAAAGATTTGCGAACAATCATGGCTGTTAAGCAAGTTATTCAAACCCAATACCAGGAAGTTTTAAGAAGAGCCTTTCCTAACGGCAATTTTAATGAATTACCAATGATTAAACAGGAACAAGCCTATACAGCCGTGATGTACTATGATCCTGTTTTAAAGCCATGTCAGGCCGAAACGATTGAACAGTGGCAAGCAAACCCACCACAGGTTTTCAGCCCCCCAGAACATCAACAAGGACTAGCTTATTTATCGGGACAGCTGAGCTTAGATCAGTTAGAAAATCATCACTTACAACGGGTTTTAAAGCATGATGGTACTAAACAACTCTTTTTTGGCGAATGCAAAGCTGATCCGACGATTAAGAACAGTCAGATCGAGAAAATCCAAATGCAGTTAAAAGAGCAACAAGCCAAGGACGACCAGTACAGAAAAGCAAATATGGGGCATTATCAACCGCTAAATTATAAGCCAGTTAGTCCAGACTATTACTTAAAGACGGCCTTTAGTGATGCGATCATGACTGTTCTATATGCTCGCGATGAAGATTACCAACGGCAAAAGCAAGAACGTGGACTGAAAGAAACCGAGTGGGAAATGACGAAAAAGCAGCGGCAACATCAAACCCGGAACCGGCATGAAGATGGGGGCATGCACTTGTAATCACAAAATTAGCGACTGGTTAATTGGTATGAATGGTAGCCCATAATGTATTTTATATTGATAAAAATTTGGTACGTAGAGCGTGCTCGATTAGTTACCTATAGCTGCCAGCCTTGTGTATGGTCTATCAAAGAGACCAGGCAATCAAAAACTTTAAGCCGGAGCCCTATTTTGAACTAAATGCTGAAATTCTTGCTAATCAGCAAAAATTCGTCGCAAAATTAGACCCCTATCAGCGATTTAAAGACGAAGCAGGGCTAATGACATTCATGCGAGCTAAACACGTTCATAAAGGCTCGCAGGACGGTTTAATCAAGGACGTCCAAAAACAAGGCAAAAAGCGTGCTAGTCCCCAACTATTCTCACTATCCAGTCTCCAAAGTGCCATGAATAAACGTTATCACGCCAGTGCCAGCCAAACCTTAGCGGCCATTCAAAGTTTATATGAAGCCAAGTTGCTGAGTTATCCCCGAACGGATTGTGCTTATATCACTGATGAAGAATTTGATTATTTAGTGGCTAATCTGACGAAGTATCTGGGGTTAGTCTCTAAGCCAGTCGCTTTAACCAATACCACCCCAAATAAGCGCTATGTTAATGGAAAAAAGGTTGAAGAACACTACGCCATTATCATGACTAAAGTCGTGCCGCCGAAAGAGAAACTAGCCAGCTTGCCTAAATTACAGCAACAAGTCTATGACTTGGTTTTAAGAACCACATTAGCCATGTTTGCTGATCCGTACGAGTACGAAGAAACCACCATTATTACCCAGGTCGGCGATGCTAATTTTAAAGCAACCGGTAAGGTCCCAACTAAGCAAGGTTGGCAAGTTCTATTTGATGAAACCAAAACCGAGCAGCAAGAAGTAGCAACTTTACCGCTCGTTCACCAAGGCGATCAAGTCCAAGCAAATCTGCAAACACCGCAAAAAGAAACGACCCCACCAGTATCGTTTACCGAAGGGACATTAATCACAGCCATGAAGACGGCCGGTAAAACGCTTGATGATGAAGCAGCCCAAGCGATTCTTAAAGATGTGCAAGGCATTGGAACGAGTGCAACCCGGGCAAATGTGCTGGAAGTGTTAAAGAAGCGCGGCTATTTAGTTACTGAAAAGAACAAGCTCCACGTCAGTGAAGCGGGGATTACTTTATGTAAAGCGGTTGAACTCGAACCCTTGTTAACTAGCCCAGAGATGACAGCAAAATGGGAGCAAGCGTTACAGCAAATCAGTACCGAAGAACGCACTCCGGATAATTTTTTGAGCCAAATCAAGAAGTTTGTGGCGAAGTTAATCGCTGATGTCCCAACACAATTAACTGGCAGTGCAGCCATTAAGCAACAAATCAATCACCAACAGCAAGCACAAAAGTCCGACGAGGTCTTCTTAGAAACACCGCAAGCGACCGTTTTAAATAAACAGAAGTTTTACATTGTAAAGCCTAAGCAAGGCGAAAGCTTTACCCTGCCCAAGAAATGGAGCAGTAAGACCCTCGGTAAGACCGCAATTAAAGCGTTGGTCACCAATGGTGAAACCAGCAAACTAAAGGGGTTCAAGAGCAAAAAGGGAAAGTCGTTTGACGCCAAGCTAAAACTTGACGGTCATAAATTAAGTTTTGATTTTGATTAGAACCTGCCTACCGCCCTGCACGTTGTTGCGGGTTGGTGAACCCGTTGTTTAGGTTCACTTTTATAAAGCCAAAAGTAAACCTAAACAACGGGTGAGATTAGCAAAGCAAAGGAGATCATAAAATGGATAATAAATTAGCAGTTTTAGCCAGTGAATTACCCGTTTTGCAAGCTAAAGGAACCTACAAGTATCTAAAAGAAATCACTGGTAACGGCGCTTATTATCAAGTAGCCTGGCAAAAATTGTCTGACGGTTACGTTGCCCTTTATGGCACGACCCCGATTCAAATAAGATCATTGCCAACATTGAATGATATTTTTGAAGATGAGGAGGGGTAACTTATGCCAAATAAAGCAGATGTTAAGGCTTGGAAAGCACAATTAGTCGCCCAGGCTGAACAGCAAATCCTAAAATTAACTGATAGTGACCAATTTAAAAAGTATCTCAATACCCTGGCTAAATTTCATCATTATAGCGCCAGAAACATTGATTTGATTTATGCGCAAAATCCTCAAGCCACTCAAGTCGCCGGTTTTAAGCAATGGCAGAAGGCTTTTAACCGCACCGTCAACCGGGGCGCAAAAGCGATTCGGATTGCGGCTCCGATCATTAAGAAGCTAACACCAGCCGAGCAGAAGCATCTTGATACCACCGATGAGCGCGCCATTGTCGGTTATCGCTATCTACCCGTCTTTGATGTGGCACAAACTAGCGGTGAACCAGTGTTAAGTGCTAAAGACTTTGTCAAAGAAAATTTGGCCGATCATCAGAATGTGACAAGCTTGTATAACGCATTCAAGGACTATCTAAACCAGCAAACCGACCTTAAAGTCAGTGAAGTGCCTTTAGCGACGCTAAATGGGGCTAAGGGGTATTTTCAACCCAGCACTAATGAAATCGTCATTGGTGGCGATGAGCCCGACAATGCTTTGAAACTAAAGACGTTATATCACGAATATGCGCATAGCCAGCTACACGGCCTAAAATCAGCCTTTAAAGATCGCCCGCGAGCCTATCAAGAAACGCAAGCCGAAGCGGTTGCGTATGTTGCCATGCAAAATATTGGCGTTGATACCAGCAACTACTCACTCGGTTACGTGGCCACCTGGGCTAAAGATAAAGCCGTGATCCATAGCGCTTTAAGTGAGATCCAGCAAGTGAGCAACAAAGTGATTGAGCTTAGCGACGGGTTAACCAAACAATTAGGCTTACAAGAAGTCCCAAAAGAGCCTGAGCATGATCTAAAAAAGCTATCAGCCCATGATCTTAATGAGTCCTATCAAGGCTTGCAACAACAAGTTCAGCAAGCAACTAATCCACAACAAAAATCAGAACTACAAAATAAATTAAATGATGTACACCATGAAATCAGTAATCGAACGCAAAAACAACTGAAAGCATTTTCTGAACAAAACCCGGCAATTAAACAACCAGAACATAATTCAGCTAAAACATTGAAAAGATAGGGGGATTTAACACTATGAAAATTGTTCTTTTAGATGGATATGAACTAAACAAAGATTTAAATTGGAAAAGCTTGCAAGAATTAGGCGACTGCACTTTATATGATCGTACACCAGTTAACGATAACGCTGAAATCATAAAACGAATTAAATATGCTGATATCGTCATTACACACAAAACACCCCTAGATCATGAAGTGATTAGCAAAACATCACGATTGAAGTATATCGGAATCATGGGAACCGGTTATGATGTCGTTGATATTGAGAGCGCACACCAGAACAAGGTTGTGGTGACTAACATTCCCACATATGCAAGTGACGCAGTGGCACAATTTACTTTCTCGTTATTATTAGAAGTGACTAGCCAAGTTGGTTTGCATAATCAGCTTGTTCATGAAAACCGGTGGGCACAGGCTCCTGATTTTACTTTTTGGGAAAAACCGCTATTAGAATTAAAAGGGAAAACTTTAGGACTAATCGGTTATGGCCATATTGCGCAAAAAGTTGCTAAAATAGGACACGCTTTTTTTATGAAAGTTATTTTCTATAATCATCGTCCTAAAAAGGTTCCTGAATCATGGATTCAGCAGGTTTCATTTGATGAACTATTAAGGCAATCTGATGTGCTTAGTCTGCATGTGATCCAAACACCAGAAACAATTGATTTAATTAATAATGATACGATTGCCAAAATGAAAACTGGGGTTATTATATTGAATACGGCCCGAGGCAAATTGGCTAATGAAGCGGACATCAAGAATGCCTTGAATGAAGGCAAAATTTATGCCTACGCCACTGATGTTGTTAAAGGGGAGCCCATTGCTAGTGATAGCCCATTATTACAGGCCAAAAATTGTTATATTACCCCACATATTGCTTGGGCACCATATGAGACAAGAGAACGGTTGTTGCATATGACTGTTGATAATATAAAAGCATATTTATCAGGAGATCTGAAAAACGTTATCAATTAATGGCAATGGTCTGTGAATTCTTTTGCCTACATTGAAGTAAAATTGTTTAAAATAAAGCAATGAGAAAAAACAGAGCCAGCAAAGAAAGTGTTAAGAAAAATACGGAGAGCTAGAATTTTATAGCTTCTCCGTATTTTTAAAGGATACATTGCGAATTTCTTGTAGTGGGATAAACCGATCAGCATCAACCACAATATCATTGGCATTGTAACCATGAATCAAGGTGGTGATATCTGGCCAATGACGGTTGTTTTGGTCAACCGTTTTTAGTTGAATGATCACTGGTTGCTGACGCTGATATGCGTCCGCCAATACCTCGGTAATTGTTGCTAAGGATTGTTGCGGTCGTGGAACGTATACTGCATTCAACTGCTGGTTCTGTTGGTTTAATGCGGCAGTATGATCGGATAAATAGAATCCCTGCCATTTCATCATGCCCCGGTCATGGTAATCATGTTCAAAAAAATGCTTAACCGTGGCTAAATCAAATTCTTGATTATTCAAGTGGCACCCGCTTTCGTTGAATCAGCTTTTGGTTTGCAGGCCACCGTTCCCCAGTAAAGCCGACAAATTCGATCGTTAGCTTTATATCTTGTCGTAATGCTTTTAGTAATTTTTCTAAACCAGCTAAATCATAGTGAGCTAATTTATGTAAGGGAACGGATTGCAAGCGCTCGTTAGCCCGTTGACTGTTAAAAAACAGATTATAGGTCTGATCGTAGGTATCATTAGTCAACATTAACCAATAGCGGGTTTGGGGACGCCGCTTAAACAATAGGGTTAACCGCCCCTTAATAATCTCGATATCGCTATTCATAGCTATTACCTCCATTATGTCCGCCCACTAGTGAAGCCCGCTTGATAGCGGTGCCTCCCTTTAATAAACTGGTCGCGTAAACTAGTTTGGTGAACCCAAATTGCCGGTGAA
Organism: Oenococcus oeni; assembly: GCF_020510245.1. NCBI lineage: Bacteria > Bacillati > Bacillota > Bacilli > Lactobacillales > Lactobacillaceae > Oenococcus > Oenococcus oeni. Next base: position 9,990 of record NZ_CP084702.1, read on the forward strand.
TTTCATCAATCACTTGGTTTAACCGGCTACGGCGAATTTGGTTGCGCGGGGTTTCAAATAAATTAAGTTGTTGGCAGGAATTGGCACTTAGTTTACTGCTATAAACACCAATATTCCGGACCGCTTGACCGTCCCAATTCTGACGGAATAACCACAATAATTGTTGTGTCAAAACTTGATTGTCATTAGTTGGTTCAATTTTTAAAGCCCCATCTAACCTGCCAAGTCGGCAGGTTAGATGGGGCTTTATTTTGCCGATAAAGTGGTCTTATCAGGCCAGCTCAACGGACTGAAGCTCTTAATCGTCCTGTGTGTCTTGCTGGTCTTCCAGTGTCAGCCTGTCCAAACTAGCTGTCAGGGCTAATTCGAAGCTGTCATCTGCAGAAATTCCCTGATCAATAAACCACCCCGCACCAATGTTGACCACATCGCCGACGATGAGGTCACGTAGCCAACGCACGGCAATCAGCCGCACCCGTGAGTGCTGAAAAACAGGCCGGATCATACCGCCCAGCAAGTCGCGAAACAAGTCCGTGCCCTGTTGCATATCCGCATTCGCTGTGTCCCGCGGAATGCTGAGTAGATACTGGGTCAGCCGCACGTGGGCCAGCCCTTCCCGCCGCATCGCAACAGCCAGCGCAATGAGGCCCTCCCGACCGCTTAACCCAAACAGTTCTGTTTTTATCTGATCATTCAACTGTCTGGCGACCCAGTCAAAAATCGCAAAACTTAATTCGGTTTGATTTGCGAAATACGGATACAGGGCCTGAGAACGACTTCCAAGCCGTCGTGAAATGGTGGAAAACGTGGGTGTGCCACCCGCTTCAATAATGGCAACGGCAGCCTGAATAATGCGATCTTTTAATAAAATTTGGCGTGACATGTGGATCACCTCGATATTTTTTGCTTGCAATTTACATGTTGTAAGCTATAATAACATATTGTAACGTAAAACAAAATTTAATTGTCGTTTGATAGCCACCTTGTTTGTGTCAAGGTGGCTTGCTACGGCACCGAATAGGCCGTACCGACCTATTCGTTTGAAAGGAAGTTCTATCTTGGAGATTGTATCACTCTTACTTATTGGCCTGATTATCGGGTTTGTCGTCATTTCAATGGGTGGTGGCGGTGCTGCCATTTATTTAGGTGTGTTAACTGCGGTATTTCATCTCGCACCTGCAGCCGCTACCGCTACCTCGCTGGTCACCGCGCTGCCTTCCCTTATTCTAGGCTCATTGGGCTACTATCGGCAACGGGCAATTAATTTCAAACTAGGCAATCAAATGCTGATCGCGGCACTGCCCGCAGTGGTGGTTGGATCATTACTGTCGCCCTATATCCCTGAATCAATCTACACCTGGGTCGTGGGCATTATCTTAGTCTTACTGGGACTTAACATCATGCGCAATAAGCAAACGGGGTCAACTCAGTTGCAGGCGCACGGTCGACTTAAAGCCAGCAGCTTTGGCATCCTAAGCGGGTTGATGGTGGGGGTTGCCGGTATCAGCGGCGGTGGTCCCATCCTCGCCGGGTTATTGATCCTCGGCCTGAACATGGTCAATGCCGTTGCGACCTCGTCGTACGTGTTGGTCGGGATGACCATCGTTGGCACAATCTTCCACACCGCTGGCGGACAAGTCGACTGGCACGCTGGCCTCGGCCTCATGATCGGCGCACTGATTGGTGCCGCCATTGCCCCATACGTGATGAGCCGCTTTGTTGGCGGTTCTAAGAATGCTGGGGGTAAACTCAAGCCAATAATGGGCATCCTACTGATATTGACGGGCATAAAAACCATTTGGTAACACAAAAACGTCAGTCCAATATTTAGCTGACTGACGTTCATCGCATTTATTATTGACCGTTTGGTTCCTTGTTCAAAACAACATCGTCGTTGCTAACATCCGCAATAACGTCAAACTTCTTGTCATTTTCCAGCGGACCGAGGTTCAAAATCGTATTATCACCATCATGCGCGATACTATTGACCCGGTTGCTGATAAACAACCGAATAATATCAGCATTTGCTGAACAGAATCCGGAGATCAAACAATCCAAATCCGAACTGGATCAAAGTTTAAAGCGTTAGCCAGTTTTTAAAGGTCATGCTATAACATAAACAGAAAAAGGAAGTCCCGCCGAAAACAGGACTTCCCATGCAAGCCGCTTCAAAGGCGGTGGCCTAGATTACAAAACTACATTGTCGCCCTGTAACCGACCAAAGTTACGCAGGGCGGCTTTTTTATTTGTGGTGCTTGTCGATATTGACCTAATTTTTATTTGCTTTTAGCCAATAGGGTATACCCTAATGGCCGTTTTTATTTCTGTGCTATACTAGGAATTACAATTGTTCATTAGAACTGCCCAAAAGGAGAATTGGAAATGGCTAAAATCGGTTATGCGCGTGTGAGTTCCAAGGAGCAGCATTTAGATCGGCAGTTAGCGGCCTTAAAAGGCGTTGACAAACTATTCACGGATAAACTAAGTGGAGCTAATACTAATCGACCAGAACTGCAAAAACTTCTGGCTTATATCCGCGAAGGTGATATTGTCATGGTCACTGAACTAGATCGTTTAGGCAGAAACAATCAGGACTTAACTCAGATCATGAACTCCATTCAAAATAAAGGCGCCACCCTAGATGTGTTAAATTTGCCGTCCATGACTGGGATTGCTGACCCAAATTTACGTCAACTGATGACCAACTTGATTATTGAACTCTATAAGTATCAGGCCGAAAGTGAACGTAAGCGAATCATTGAGCGCCAGCAACAAGGGATTGCCTTAGCTAAGCAGCAGGGTAAATATCATGGGCGCAAACCCCAATATGCCAAAGATGATCCCCGCTTGCAACATGCTTTTAAGCTTTATCGAGCTGGCATGAGTGACATTGATGTGTCCCGAAATACAGGTATTAAACGGACGACCTTTATTCGATACCGTGTGAAATACGGTATTAAAAGAAAATAGGGACCCTATTTTCTTTACTTATAGTTTTGGAGGGTGTTTACTAAAGTTTTTTTTCTTGGAATCTGATTCCGTGTTTATTAAACCATCGACGAGATGTCATACAAGAATGACACCCTGACTGTGTATACATCATGATCATTTTTCATTTACCCACTTTTTTATTTTATTTAAGAAAAAATGATTAATACTTTCTTTAATTAACGGTTTCTCTAATTTTAATCTGAAAATAGATGTAACCATTAGTCATTCCGTAAAACCAATTGCTCATCAGCTTTAATGCCAAATAAGGGTTTCATAATATTTAGAAATGCAAACATCTCAGGTGTATTAACTTTGCTGGCACAGTGGGCAATTATTAAATCACTGCTTAGTAGATTGGGGCTGATTTGGATTGCTGAAACGTGATTACCAATAGATTGATAGTAGGATGGCAAAATAGTGAAACCTAACCCTTTATTAACGAGTTGTAAAATTGTTTGAAAATTTTTCAATTGAATCCATGGTCTAATATGCAAATTTGAATTTACAAAAAATTGGTTCAGTAGGAGGCCAGTAATCATAGTTTGATCAATGCCAATGTAATTTTGTGCTTTTAAAAATTGAAATTGGGTTAACCTTTCAATTTTTGACAATTTTTCCACGGATAGGGATTCAGGATAAATTAAATTAAAGTGGATTGGCTTAATCTGTCGATAGATAAAATGGCTCCCTTTAATTGGCTTAGGGCCGATATATAAATCTAGTTGGTTATCGATGACGGTCTTAGCAGCTTGAGTAGAAGCCATTTCTCGAATTTGAAGATGATATTGTGGATACTTTGTAGTATATAGCTGGATCAATTGTGGTAAAAAAAGTGTACCAAGTGTTTCGGGTAACCCAATTGATAGCTGGCCAGATTTGGATTGTGAAATATCATTCATTTTGTCCACTAATTGCTTAGTTGCAGTATCAATATTTTGTAACCCACGTAGATATTCTGCACCAGCGTAAGTTAGTTGAATTGGCTTTGTCGTCCGATCAACTAAAGTGACGTTAAGCTTTTCTTCTTCATTTTTAAGAGTCCGACTTAGTGCAGGTTGGGTGATGAATAAGTGTTTAGCGGCGTGAGTGATGTTACCGAAGCTTTGAATTGCCTCAAGGATAGAAAGAATTCTTGAATAGTTTGTTGCCATTTGATAACCACCTCTCTTTAAAAATATACCATACCATCAAGGGTATTAAAAAGTGTTATAGAAAGCATTCGACTTTGCGGAATGAAGTTTTAAAATTGAAGTTGTAAAGTTAAATAATTATTTCACAAAGGACTGATCAACTATGACAACAGCTTATAAATTCTTGGAACCATACACATTTAAAAACGGGATGACAGTGAAAAATCGAGTAGTTATTCCGCCAATGACTGAAGCATCCAGCTTTGAAGAGGGTTCAATTACGACTGATGAGTTACGTTACTTCAGAATTCATAGTGGTGGCGTTGGTATGTTTATATCCCCGGTAGCAAATGTTTCGGAAAGTGGTAAGGGATTTGAAGGCCAACTATCTATTACAGATGATCGGTTTTTACCAGGACTAACCAAAATGGCCTCCGCAATGAAGCAGGGTGGTGCTAAAGCAATTCTTCAAATTTTTCATGCTGGTCGAATGTCAAATTCTAAAGTTCTTAGAGGGACTCAAGCTGTTAGTGCGAGTGCGGTTGCGGCAGAGCGTCCCAATGCTGAAACACCTCGCGAATTAACGAATCCCGAAATCGAACAAATCATTGATGATTTCGGGGAAGCAACTCGACGTGCAATCCAAGCGGGGTTTGATGGAATTGAACTACATGGAGCTAACACATACTTGCTGCAACAATTTTTCTCACCTCATTCCAATCGACGAACGGACAAGTGGGGCGGTAATGTTCAAAAAAGAATGACGTTTGCTTTAGAAGTGATTAAGCGCGTTCATTCGGTAGTAACGCAGTATGCTAAGGAGCCATTCATCGTTGGGTACCGAATTTCACCAGAAGAAATTGAAACACCCGGGATCCGCTTAGCTGATACTATGCAATTTATTGATGTCTTGGCTGATCAGCCGATTGATTATTTGCATATCTCAATGGGCTACGTTTGGCGAACATCGCTAAATGATGAAACTGATACCGAACCAATTATTTTAAAGATCAAACGTCAAATTCATAATCGACTGCCATTGATTTCTGTGGGCTCCGTTGAACAGCCGGCAGATGCTGAAAAAGTTTTAGATGCTGGAATTGATTTCGTAGCAATTGGGCGTGAACTTTTGAGAGAACCAAATTGGATTCAAAAAGTTGAAAGTAATGATGAGGAAAGTATCCGTTACACGATCTCAATTCAAGATTTGGATGAGTTGGGCATTACACCGGCTATGTGGAACTTTTTGACAGTTAGACTTAAATCGGCTATGCACATTTCAAATCAGCCAGATTATGATAAGGGTCAGTTTGATCATCGACTGGCGCCGCATGAAGGTGCTTAGGATGCCCGAACATTGTAAAAGAGTCTAAATTTAGTTAGCACCAGCGGGAAAAATAGTCATAATTGGATCTGGTGCAAACAGTGTGAGAGATGATCATCTAACCAGCTATTGATCCTATGTTGAAGGTTATGCAGCTAACAATGCTTCTAATTCGTCCACGACTGAGAACCCGATGAGACTTAACTCTCGTCGGGTTCTTTTGCGTATTGCGTGAACAATTTCCACACCGCTCAACGTTGCACTAGCGGTTCGAATGCTTTGAAAGCTTGCTGAGCGGACACGATGACGTTTAATGAATCGGTGGTCCTGTTCAATCAAATTATTTCGATATTTGGAACATTGGTGGGCTGATTTGCTCAAATAGTCTTGCTTTATCAGGTGCTTCACTGCTTTCAGTGTTGCCCGATATTGATCAGTGACTAATCGATCAGGCCGACCATTGGTCGTCAAGAGACGCTTCAAAAAGTGATAGGATGCGGTATAATCGCGGTGTTTTCGTAGCTCAAAATCCATGGTCAAACCGTTACTGTCAATAGCGCGATACAAATAGGCCCAACGGCCTTTAACTCGAATATAGGTCTCATCGATTCGCCAACTTTTAGCGTGAGCTGTTTGATGCCGACGCCATAGAGCCTTAAAGATGGGGCCATAGTGATGAACCCAACGCATGACCGTGGTGTGATGAACAGTGATACCCCGATCCCGAAGCAATTCAACGATGTCACGATAGCTGAGACTGAATCTGAAATAGTAGCCAACGGCTACTAAGATGATGTCCTTTTGAAAGTGGCGTCCCTTAAAGTGATTCATGCGCGCAATCCCTCGTTTCTTGGCACCCAGTATACTAAAATCAAGTCAGCGAGGAAAATTTGCACCAGAACCGTCAGGACGATGGCAGCTCAAGCGTGCAGTCTCGTAACGTGCCTGAGCAGCCTCTGGTAGGTATTGTCGATGGTAGACGCGCTTGCCATTACTCTTCTTGACCTGATCTACTGTACCTCGCTTGATTTCATTATTAATGGTCTGCGGGCAGACGCCAATTTCAGCAGCAATCCAACGATTGGGCTTCCCAGCTTGGCGGAATCCGGCCACTTTTCCGCGTTCGAGTGATGTTAAGTGCTGACCTTTTTGGCGGTGTGTGCTATCCTGTTTCTGCATCAAGACAATATCCTCTTCCATTGTTTGTGTAGGAACTTCAATGATACAGGATATCTGTTCTTGATGTTTTTTATTGTCCAAAAAATTTTGAGACAGTGGCTAACTTGATTCTAAAATGCGCGTGTGTTTGATTATATTTCTTTTGCAAAGGTACAATATACCTTTTCTATGCTGCCTTGCGAGCAGCGATGGCATCCTCCATATGAACATATACACGATTTAGGACAAGATGGCCTTGAAAGTACAGCCTTGCGACCCACTTTTGAGCAGTTTTATCCCAACTAACTCCGATAACGCCAGATTTGTTATTGGACCGTTTAAGTGTAGAAGCAACTAAATTTGTTCGATTGATTAGTTGAAAATTCTTGGGATTGCCCATGTATTTTTTAGTCTGGTTATTAGCTTTTATGTTTAATCTGCTTATTTCTGATCGCAAACACCCACAACTGCGAGTGAATCCTTTTTGAAGTCGTTGACTGTCAACAATACATTTATTTCCACATTGACATTGACAGAGCCAAAGCGCGTTTCCATTAGAACTGCTTCCAAAAAAACTAATGACTGTGAGTCGTCCAAACGTTTGATTGGCCAAATCGATACGCTTTTGCATACTAATCCCCCCCCGTTTGATAAGAAGGTACTTAAAGAGTTGCTTTCAATTGATCTAATCGCCATTGGCACCATGAAATAAAGGCTAATTCGTCAATCTTTGGAATGCCATAGGTTCTAGCATACGTTAACTTTTGAGTGGTAAGTAGTTGATCATAGGGTTTGCTAATAATACCAACCACAAGGATATCGACATTTTTGTCAATCCCGTTGACAGGTTTTGCTCCTAGAATAGTTGCTAACTGTTGTGCCTGGAAACGACGAAAAGATCGCAAACGGCCTGTAAAGAGAATTCGTTTGCCCCTTAAATCTATCATGATGTTTACCTCTCACTACGGGGAACATTTGCTAGATCTTCTGCCTGATACTTTTCGATGCGATATAAGGTTACTGGTGCAATACCTAACATGCGGGCAATTTGTCGCTTGGTCAGAGTTTCATCTCCGTCTTTCTTCCTATTTAAAAGGCGACAGGCTTCTTTATAAATATAGCGTTTTTGACGATTAGGTGAATGAGGACCATATTCGCGAATTTTGCCTTTATATTTGCCCTGGCGTTTGGCAATTTCGATGCCTTGTTGTTGCCGTATCTTAATAGTTTCGCGCTCTTCTTGAGCAATATACTTATATAGTTCGACAATAATTGTCGTAATCAAGTTACGAAGGTTAGGATCTTCAATACTTGCAAAGCTAGGCAGGTTTAGAACATTCAATTGAGCTCCACGATGCCGAATGGTTTCGATGATGTCAGTCAAATCATGAGAATTGCGACCAAGTCGATCAAGGCTCAATACCACTACTTCATCATCATCACGAATATAGTCTAACATTGCTTTTAGTTGAGGACGATCGGCATTTTTACCTGAAAGCTTCTCTTGAAAGATTTTATTAACACCGGCATCATGTAGCTGTTCAATTTGACGTGCAAGATTTTGATCACGCGTACTAACACGCGCATAACCGATTTTAGCCAATTCCAGGTCACCTCCGGGTCACTTATATGTAACTAATAATACTCCCTTCTCACTTTAGTTACAATAGGGTACACCTCAGCGAAACGTTTATTCACTCATGACCGATTAGTTCACTAGTGGCTCACAAATGTAGTCCATAATTTTAAATAATACACGTCTGTTTTCTTGAGGAACCGATTGGTATAAAATGCTTTTCGCTGTTTGTTGCAATATCGATCCCTCTATATACGGAAAATCATTAACAACCATTTCACGAACGTGGATGTAAGCTGATTCCTGAGACAACTTTTAAGAGAGGGTATAATGAATAAATCGTCTCTCAAAAGGAAGGAATTTTTACATGCCAACTCGTTTCGACAAAGAATTCAAACAAAACATTATCAACCTATATAAGCAAGGCGAATCAGCTGCCCAACTGGCCAGAGAATATGGCATTGGCTATTCAACAGTTCATAAGTGGATCCAGGGTCAGGCCAAAACTCAATCCGGTAAATCGCCAGACGAAATCAAAGCGATGGAAAAGCGACTGGCTTCGCTGTCTGAGGAGAACGAAATCCTAAAAAAAGCCCTGGGCTTCCTTGCGCAGAAGTAACCAATATCTTTGATTACATTCACCAAGAAAGCCATCACCACCAGGTAACTAAGATGTGCCGAATCCTCGGTGTTTCCAGAGCTCAGTATTATCGTTATCGATCCCCAAACCTTCAAAACGCCGGGCCGAAGATGCGGACTTGAAACAACGGATTCTGCGGATCTTTGCGGAATTTAAGCAGCGATACGGTGTTATGAAGATCCACCATGAATTGAATCTGGAACTTCAACCACTGCAGCTTCGGTGCAGTCCACGACGGATTTCCCGGCTCATGAAGGAACTGGATATCCACTCCGTTACCGTCAATAAGTGGAAAGCGGCTTCGGCTTCCAAAACCAAGGTTGAACAGCGTCCCAACTTGCTTAAGCAGGATTTCTCGACCACTGGTTTAAATCAAAAATGGACCGCTGATATGACCTATATTCAAACGAAGCGTAATGGCTGGTGTTACTTATCAACCATCATGGACCTGCACTCACGACGGATTATCGGCTATTCGTTCTCAAAAAAGATGGATACTGATTTAGTCTTAAAGACCCTTGAAAGCGCGGTTAAAAATCGAACCATTACTGGGGACCTGATTATCCATACGGATTTAGGATCACAGTATACCAGCGATGATTGCAATCAACGTTTAACTGAACTACATATCCGCCACTCATACAGCCGTAAGGGTTGTCCGTATGATAATGCGCCAATGGAATCCTTTCACGCTTCCCTCAAAAAGGAATGTGTTTATCCAGTGCCGGTCTTTGAAGATTATGAAACTGCCGCTGCCTTCCTTTTTGAATATGTGCATGCTTTCTACAATAGGAAGAGAATTCATAGTTCACTGGGCTACCAGACCCCCTTACAAGTTGAAATTTCAACACTTACGAGCCAAATGGCCGCCTGATTTAATGCTTTCCAGGGTTCAAATAAGTTATTAATCGCGATTAATGATTTATTTGAGCTGTGGAAGGTAAACGCGGTTCTGAATGTCTCTTAAAATCTGTCTCAAATGTGATAAAGGCCAGTATGAGCATTATCTATCTTTTTTAAAGAAACATTCTAACCTAAGCATTGAATATCGCGATACCGATCACTTAATTCTTCCAGACGTAGAGGTTCAACAAGACTTAATACATGGTCATAGCAACCTAAGATCCTTTAAATAGATATACTAACGGTCTTTTCAAGTCTGTTCTTCGGATCACCCCCTGTATGGAGATCATGGACACCATTTACAAGTACAGCACACGTCCCAAAGCCATAATATATCAAATATATCCGATATATTTGATATGCTGGGTATATTTAGTATACCTAAACGTTTGCGCGTCTTCGAGGAACACGCCAAGCACACCTGCTATACACAATATATTCTGTATATTGTGTATAGCAGGTGTGCTCTGTATATTGCGTATAACAGATATATTTATTGAGCCTAACGTGCTACTTCTTCAATTTAACATCATAACGTTCAAGCTCTGCTGCTGTGAGTGTATGCTGTAAGGCAGCAATAGCTAACCTTGCTACTTCATACATCGGTATGTCCATCGCATAGGCCACACCATGAAATTTCTGTAGCACATCCGCGTCTACTTGTATTGGCCGCCGTTTTTTCGACATAGACTTTTTACCAGCTATGTTCGTTTTTACGTCGTCCGTAATTTTAATATTTTCTGCAGTCAGATGCTTTCTTGCTTCCTTGCTACTTGGTAGTAATGCCATTAATCTCTATCTCCTTTCCTTTTGGAAGAACCTTGTTTTGGACAGCATCCGAGTATTGAGGCGTATAGGAAAATCCTTCCATATCGCCGGTTGACTCGTAATAAGCTATCCGCTCATTCATCTCACAAAAAATATCTGCGAAAACACTCCACATACGTCTATCAACATAATCGTTCAACTGTATGCCAGTTTCCCCGAATAGTTCAAGTCGGTCAGAAGACTTGATTGGCGTAGCAAAAATGTTCTCCTCGCCATACTTGGTATACAAGTCATTATAATGATTCATCTGTAAATCACGGCGTCGTGACCAAAGCACAGGAATTATACCCAATATTTGAACTCGGGATTCTTCTGCATAGGAGGTGACTATCGGCATCAAAACTTCATTGATAAACTTGCTTGTTGATTCCATGGCGAAGGCTTTCAATTCTTGGAGAGGGATCACATAATCAGCAGCTGTAAGCACAGCATCAACAACATGATCGGTGCTTGGTGGACAATCAAAAAGAATTAAATCGAACTGTTGGCGCAACTTGTTTAGTGGATCGACAAAAGCTAGATGTTGTGAATATTCATCTTTGTAAGTATCTTTCAACCAGTCGTTCAATTCTTTTGAGGTTATGCTCGTTGGCATAATGTACAGATTTTGACTAACCTGTGTTATGCTGGACTCAAAATCTTTAACCATAACAGCCTTAGCAAACGATCGTTCAAAAACAGGAACATCGAATGTCCTCGAGATATTTGCAGTCGTGTTTCCCTGTTGGTCATAATCAATCAGGAGAACTTTCTTTCCAAACATCTGAGATGCAACAACCGCCAATAGGTCGTTGTCGGTTGTTTTCCCTATGCCACCCTTCATATTGGTTAAGACCACCACTCGACCATCATGTTTTTCTTCCATTTCAATCACTCCAGTTCCTCTGTGTTCGTTATACCAAATATATCTAATATATTTGGTATAACCTGTATTCTTGATATTCCATATATATCAAGTATATCGCCTATACGTGATATATCAAATATATCTGATAATGCTAGTATAGCACTAATATCAACAATCGCACAATATATATTTCCGCAAAACGCTTGATTTAAATTTAGGAGATTTGTACAATGACTGTAATAGAAGTTTTGTGCAACCACTTACAAAGCTTTTTGACATAAAAAAAGCCCCTATCCATCAGGATAGGGGATCACGGTAGCTTGTACCAGCTACCCACTAAAGACAATCCGACTTGGCGGAAGAATTATCTTTAGCAATCAATTTTCAGCTTGTGACATCATTTTAGCAACTTTCTTGCTAAATTTCAATGTACAGGCACGAGGACTGGATAGCTGGTAGAAGCTGTTCAGTCTTTTTTTGTGACTGAACAAATAAACCAGCAAAGACGGAGGTACATACC